>NZ_CP039698.1 GCF_005145025.1 Novosphingobium sp. EMRT-2
GCCAGGCGACGATTTCGCGGCTACAGGAGCGGCCATGATGACGGAGCTGCAATGGCCTGGTGCCGCGATCGTCGTCAGCCTGGCTATCAGTCTGGCAGGATGCAGTCCGGCGAAAAAACCGGCGGCGGAAGGATCACCCCAACGAACAAGTTCGTCGGAATTGCCGCCGCCCCTCCCCGCCGGTGCCCGGTCCCAATTATCACGGGAACGGGAGTTCCATCGCTGTTGCTGGCGATCCGGACATTAGCGGCCTCGACGAAGCGCAGATCGATGTGATGTTCGATGAGGCGGTGGCCCGGGCGCGACCGGGGGAAAGCAAGCGCGCAATTTGTGTCGGGCTGCAGGGCCTCACCGATAGCGCTGTGAAGGATGCTCCAGAAAGAACGATCCGGCGATTGGCCGAGCTGCTGCGCTTGCCTGCTTTCCCCGCCTCCCAATGCAGGGATGGCGTCACGCCGTCCGTCACCGCGACCAGGGCCGAAGCGATCCTCTACACGGTGAAGGTCGAATCCCGCGATCGGAAAGGCGTCCTGACGTTTGGGCTACCGCCGTGTTCGGGAATCTCGGAGCGGAGGGAATGCAATTCCGCCTTATCCGCCAAGCTGGACGCTGGGTGCCTGAGCCTACCGGATTGTCAGTGTTGTCATGAGGCGATCAATGCGCCAGCATCCCATCCTGTCGTTTTTGCTTTTAACCGCGATGGGGCTTGAGGGCTGCGCTACGAGTGTCAGTCCTTGCGCCCCGGCTCTTGACCGCTTCGCCAGTAAGCACGGTTGGAGGCGAAGCCCGGTTCGAAGGAGGGCTTCACATTTGGGAAAACTGCATCGTCGTCGGATCGGGTCGAACACTTGCAATCTTCGACCCTTCAGTGCGCCTGACAGGAACAGGCGACGCCATTCTCGATAGCAGGACCGGCGTACGGATTGCCGTCGGTGAGCATTTCAGCGCGTCAGCGGCATTTCTCCGCGACGAGGGCCGTGGATGGAGTCTTTCAGACATTAAGAAAGCGACCGGTGCGGATGTGTCGAAAGGCTGTGAAACCGACGCAATCGTCAGGTTGAGGAATATTCAAAGAGGCCCTCACGATGAGGAGACGTTTAGGGCCTGTGGGGATTCACAAGCCGGAGGATGTGATTCACACTGCGGATGGATCGCGATGTACTGACGGACGCCCAATGGGCGAAGATGGAACCCCATTGTCTTGGCAAGCCGACGGACCCTGGGCGAAGCGGGGAGAAACAACCGGTTGTTCATGGAGGCGGTGCTGTGGATTGTGCGGACGGGCAGCCCGTGGCGGGATCTGCCGGAACGGTTCGGCAACTGGAGTACGGCGTTCCGGCGCTTCGCGATTGGCGTGAAGCCGATGTTTTCAGGCATATATTCGATGCGTTGTCGGACGAGCCGGACCTGGAATACGCCATGGTCGATGCCACGATCGTCAAGGTCCACCGTCACGGACAGGGCGCAAAAGGGGGACTCAGAGCCAGGCCATTGGTCGTTCCAAAGGTGGCATGACAACCAAGATCCTGGCCCTCACCGATGCCTTGGGCAATCTGGTGCGCTTTCGGCTTATGCCGGGCCAGCGCCACGACAGCGTCGAGGTGCCGCCGTTGATCGAGAACATCGCCTTTGACGGGCTGATCGCCGACAAGGCGTTCGACAGCAACGCACTGGTCGCCAAGTTGAACGAGCGTGGTGCCAGGATCGTAGTCTAGCACCCCGGCCGTTCGCAGAAACTCAAGATCGACGCCAGCATCTACACGTGGCGGCACCTCATCGAGAACTTCTTCTGCAAGCTGAAGGAGTTCAAGCGCATCGCAATGCGGGCCTGCAAAACCGACCGCAGCTTCCAGGCAATGATCTACCTGGCCGCCGCCGTCATCAACTCGCGGTGAATCCCCACAGCCCCTAATCAACATCACGCGGCCCGCATCACTGATCGCCGCATCGGTGGCAGCTTCGCTCGCGATCAGCGCGGCCTCACTGCTGGCGCGCAGTCGTCAAGGGATCAGGCGCGCGTCGTCACCACGCCAGATGGCCGCACCGTGTATGTCGTGCCGGCGCAGCCTGGGGCTACCGGCACGAAGAGGCCCCTAGTGCGTACCGTGATTACGCCAGATGGTCGCACCGTTTACGTCGTGGAAGACCAGCTGTTGAGTTGCACTGAGAAGTGACCCGGGATTTTCATTGAGAGAAGTGACCCGGGTGGGCGTGGATGTGCTGCCTGCGACGAGCAGGGTCAAGCGGGTGATTTGTCCTTTCTGGATTTTGGGGCGGCGGAACTGGCTCTGAAGCGGAAGCTGTCATTGCCGGTTTCAAGGATATGGCAATGATGCGTGAGGCGATCCAGCAGGGCGGTGGTCATTTTGGCATCGCCAAAGATACTGGACCACTCGCTGAAGCTCAGGTTGGTGGTGATAACAACGCTGGTCCGCTCATAGAGTTTGCTGAGCAGATGGAACAGCATGGCCCCGCCTGAAGGGCTGAAGGGTAGATATCCCAGCTCATCAAGGATGACGAGGTCGAGGCGCAACAGACGCTCGGCCAACTGGCCCGCTCTGTTTGCGGCCTTTTCCTGCTCCAACGCATTGACCAGATCGACGGTGGAGAAGAAGCGGATCTTTTTGCGGTGATGCTCAACCGCCTGGACGCCCAAAGCCGTCGCGATGTGGCTTTTGCCGGTGCCTGGTCCGCCGATCAGTACGACGTTGTCGGCGCTATCCATAAAGTCACCACGGTGAAGTTGACGCACGAGCGCCTCGTTGACCTCACTGACGGCAAAGTCGAAGCCTGCCAGATCCTTGTAGGGAACCGGGCTGCCTTGATCTGGTAAGCAATGGACCTGACCTCCCGCTCGGACATCTCCGCCTTGAGAAGCTGTGAGAGATCGGAACGGCAGCATCAAAGGCTGGCGCGCGCCCTGCTCGATCAGATCACCAGCGGCTTGCGCCATGCCATACATTTTGAGGCCACGTAGCATGACAACCACAGCGGCGCTGGCCGGATCATGACGCATGGCGTAACGCCCTCAGCGTGTCGTAGCGTTCGACATCGGCAACAGGCTCCTGGGCGAGGCGCAGGGCCTGCGGGGCATCGATTGGGGATGCCGGTGGAGCCTTGCCATCGATCAGGCGGTGCAGAACATTGAGGATGTGGGTTTTGGTCGGCACCCCAGCTTCGAGGGCCAGTTCGACGGCGCTGAGCACAGCCTGTTCGTTATGCTGTAGAACAAGGGCGAGGATTTCGACCATCTCCCTGTCACCACCGAGCCGCTTGAGCAGATGCCCCTGCAGTTGCCGGAAGGCTTCGGGCATTTCGAGGAATGGCGCCCCATTGCGCAAAGCGCCAGGCTTGCGCTGAACAACTGCAGATAGTGCCGCCAGTCATAGATCGTCTGCCCCGGCTTCTGGTGAGAACGGTCGATAATCCGGTTGTGCTCGCACAAGATTTGCCCCTCGGCCGCGATGACCAACCGATCAGGATAGACCCGCAGGCTCACTGGCCGGTTCGCAAAGGATGCAGGAACGCTATAGCGATTGCGCTCGAACGCGATCAGGCAGGTCGGCGACACGCGCTTGGTATGTTCGACAAAGCCATCGAAGGCCCGCCCCATCGGCATCAGGCTGATAATCTCAACGGCGTGCACATCGGCAACTGTGCCGGGGAGGACGCCATGCTGGATTTCTCCCCATTGTGCGATGCACCGCTCTTCCAACCAGGCATTGAGGGCATCAAGATCTGGGAAGTTGGGCATTGGCTGCCATAACCGTCGACGCGCATCCTGAACGTTTTTCTCGACCTGACCTTTCTCCCAGCCTGAGGCCGGATTGCAAAAATCCGTTTCGAACAGGTAGTGGCTGGCCATGGCAGCGAACCGCGCATTGACCTGTCGGACTTTGCCCTGGCCGATCCGGTCTACAGCCGTCTTCATATTGTCGAATATTCCACGCTGAGGCACGCCGCCCAGCACCCGGAAGGCCTGCGTCAGTGCGTCGAACAACATCTCGTGCGTTTGCAGCAGATAGGCTCGCGTGATGAACGCCCGACTGTGGGAGAGCTTGGTATGGGCCACCTGCAGCTTGGTAGGCCGGCCATTCAGAAGGGCGTAATCTTCACTCCAATCGAACTGAAAGGCCTCACCGGGCTGGAAATCAGCGGTACGAATGTGCCGCGCCCACTGGTTTGCTTTTTCATATGGCGTTCGGTCTTCCACGAGCGGGCGAAGGCGGCAACACGGCTGTATGATCCCTCGTAGCCCAGCTTAACCAGATCTGCATGTAGCTGCTTGGCTGTTCGCTTCTGTTTGCGCGACTTGCCAGATTCCACCCGCAGCCACGTCGTCAGTTTTTCTGCAAACTGATCAAGCTTGCTCGGCCGTTTGGAACCTTGAACGTCGGCTCCACCGCGTCATCGCGCAGATATTTGCGGATCGTGTTGCGCGATAATCCAGTCCGCCGCCGGATCTCGCGAATGGGGATGCCTTGCCGAAAATGCCAGCGGCGGATCACACTGAGTAGGTCCATGTCGATCACTCCGATGCCTCCTGACTGTCAGCCAGGGGCGAGGAAAACATGGGTCAATTCTCAGTGAAAACTTATAACCCTCCCGGGTCACTTCTCAGTGCAACTCAACACGCAGGCATGGCAGCGAGGCGCGTCAGCGCCGCCTCGCAGCGCCGTAGCAGCGTGGCGAAGCTCTCCGCCCCTTCCCCGTCGCAATAGTCCGGGTCCGCCTCGCGCCAATAGCGTTCGAGATGCGGCATCCGCTCCGCGCTGCGCGTGCCGTTCCAGCGCGCCGGTTGCAGATACGTAAATTCCTCTATCGGCCAGACTTCGACCGGCACGCCGGGAAAGCGCGCGATCGTCGGCGCGGCCGTCTGCCGGGTGCGGGTATAGGGCGACGTGACGATGAGCGCGGGCGCTTGCGTCCAACTCGCCGCGACCGCCCTTGCCTGTTCGTGGCCGCGCTCCGTCAGCGCGATCGTCGCGAGATCATTGCAGGGCACGCCCGCGTTGCCGGTGGATTCGCCGTGGCGGATGAAGATTACGCGCATGGCTTCAAACAGCTCCGCGTGAGTGCCGGCGCGCACGAAGTTCACCAGATTCCCCTCAATCGTATAGATCAGGAGGAAATCGCCGCCGATATGGCACTCGCGATGATCGCTCCAATCGCCTTTCAGCGGATGATCCAGCCATTCCGGGCCTAACGGCGCGTCGTTGGCGATGAGCATCATCATCGCTTCCTTGAGCTGTTTCATGTTGTAGCGCCCGCTGCGCGACAGCCGCTCCCAATCCTTGACGAACCTTTTTTCGTAGGACGCCTCTCTTGGGAACGAAGCCCGCTTACTGCTGGCGGGCTTCTTGGTCGGGCATCGAACATTTCCTGGGCATCGGTGAAACGGGCGCGGCGGGCCTTCATCGTCGCACGGGACGCCTCGATCGCGGCGCGCGTCTCGGCGTTCGGCACCTTCAGCTCGAACGGCAACGCATGATCCTTGGCAACCCGCGTGAGGGTCATGCGGACCACATCCGAGACGGTCAGCCCCAGCTCGGCCAGCACGGCGGCAGCTTCATCCTTCACTGCTTCGTCGATGCGCGCGCGCACGAAAGCGGTAGCGGCCATTGGAACCTCCTTGGTCAAGCCGATAATGTAGCTCAGTTGAGCAACAATTTCAATCCAGGCAGAGGACATGCGCCTGCCGCTGGCGCGGCACCGTGGCCCTACTCGCTAAGCTCCCCAAGCCCGCAAGCGGTCTTGGCCCAAGGTGACGACTCACATGGCGGAGGGCGAGATCGCAAGCGGGATCTCGCTGCATGGTGCCGGCGTGCACCGGCGTCGCTCCTGTTTGAAGGGGAAAGGCGGTTCCGGCCGCCTCTCCCCCGCAACGGGATTAGACGGGGCCGTGCCTCGCTGCGCTGCGGCCGCTCCACCCCCATCGAATCCCGCTGCCCCCTCTCTCGCCGGCGTTCTTGGGCGTCCGTGTTCCGGCCGATGGCATGGCCATCGCCGGACAGGCGATTTGAAGGGAGTAAGGACGATGACCCACCAAACCCGCGAAAGCTGGCTCAATGCCGTGGCGTTGGGCATGACTCCGCTGTTCGAGGCGCTGGACGCCCCCCTGCCCGACCGCGTGCGCGTGGCGATCGGCTTCACCAGCAGAGGCGCGAAGGGCAAGGCGATCGGCGAGTGCTGGGATAATCGGTTGAGCGCGGACGGGCATTTTGAAATCTTCATCCGCCCGGACCTGGCGCACGCGCCCGACGCCGATGCCGGCGCAGATCGCGGCCATCCTCGCGCATGAGCTGGTCCATGCCGCTGTCGGCATCCCGGCAGGGCATGGGAAGGCGTTAAACGGGTCGCCCTTGGGCTGGGCCTAGTCGGGCCGATGCGCGCCACCACCCCCGGCGAGGCGTTCCTTGCGGCCATCACGCCGATCCTCGCCGATGTTGGCCCCCCCCCATGCCCGTCTCGACACGGGACGGAGAGTCGACCGCACCCAAGAAGCAGAAAACCCGGATGCTCAAATGCGAGTGCGCGGCGTGCGGCTATACCGTGAGGGACCGCGCGCAAATGGCTTGAGCAGGCCGGAGCGCCGCTTTGCCCGATCGAGGATCACGGCCAGATGCAGCATGAACCGCTGGACGATGACAGCGAGGATGAGGGCGGCGAGGATAGCTAGACCGCCCTCCCTCCCGCAATTCGGGGTTTCATTGACGCTGCGCGCAAGTTCGGGGTTTCGTTGACGCAGCCGAACCGAGCCAATATGGCCACATGCAAACATGCGGTCATGTAAGGATATTCACATGCCAACAATCGCGATCATTAGCCAGAAGGGCGGCGCGGGCAAGACCACCCTCGCCCTGCATCTGGCCGCAGCCGCCGAGGATTCCGGGCATACCGCCCTTGTGATCGACCTCGACCCACAGGCGACGGCGAGCCAGTGGGCGGCATGGCGACAGGATGCGCCCCCGGTCGTGATTGACAGCGCACCCCCTCGCCTTGCCGCCAAGATCGAGCAGGCGACGGGCCAGGGCGCGGCGTTCATCGTGATCGACACCCCGCCCCATGCCGACAGCGCGGCGAGCGCCGCCGTCGAAGCGGCCGACCTGGTGCTGATCCCTTGCCGCCCCAGCGCGTTCGACCTGGCCGCGATCAAGACGACCGCCAGCCTTGTGAAGATGCGCGGCAAGCCCGCGTTCGTGATCTTCACGGCGGGAAGCCCGACCGCGCCGCGCATGTATGACGAGGCCGCGCAGCTCGTGCAGGATTATGGGCTGGACGCCTGCCCGCACCATATCGCCGATCGTGCCGCCTTTCGCCATGCGGCGGCCGAAGGCAAGACGGCGATGGAGATCGAGCCGAACGGCAAGGCGGCCGACGAGGTGCGCCAGCTTTACAAGTGGACATGCGGCATGTAAACATGCAAGCATCGAAGAAGCGGAGGGCCAGCGCATGAGCAGCCGGAAAGGATCATTGCTTGCATTGCGGGATCGCGATGCAGCACCAGCGCCGGCGACGGCCGAGCCGGAGGGGAGGGCGGCCGCACCGATCGCCCGCAGCTCTGGCACGGGCACCGGCAGCGGATCGAGCAGCAGCCCGGTTGCGCCGAGCCGTCAGGGCAAGAAGGCCATGACGGGCTATTTCAGCCCGGAGATGTCCTTCGCCATGCACATGACCGCTCGCAAGCACGGCATGAGCTTGCAGGACGCAATGGCCGAGGCGTTCAACGACTGGCTGCGAAAGATGGGGGAAAGCCCTGTAGGCAAGTAACCATGTTCACATGCAAACATGCAGGCATGTGAACATGGCCGCTTGCCATAGGCGGGAATCAGCGCAGCGGCTTGCGTTCGTGCCGTTTCTTGCAGAAGCCGAGGAAGGCGGCGCGGGGGCTTTTCAGTTCGGGCTTACCCATGTCGTGCCACCACGACACCCATTCGTCATAAAGCGCGTAAACGTCATAACCTGGCGCGGCCGTCTTGGCGTCGTGCATGGTTTCAGGGTCGATATAGGGCGCATCGTCGGCGACGGCGACCGGATCGGGCTTGGACTTGAGGCCCGAGCGGTTGCGGAACAGGATTACGTCATCGTCCATCGTCACGGCATAATCGGGGAAATGGCCGTGGTCCGCGTCATGCTCGCAGACCTTCTTGACCAAGGCCCGGAATACCCGGAGCGGGCTGTTCGAGCCGCATTTCTTTTGCAGCAGCTCTAGGCCGATCTTCCATTCGTCCTTCACGCCGCAATGCTTGCGCGCCAGCTCATACATGCGCCGCTCGAACGGCTTGCGGAGCCGGAAATAGTCCGGTGGAGCGTCAGGACGTTCTTGCTGATGACCGAGCGATAGACCCAATCCGACAGGGTGATTTCGAGATCGAGCATCCGCCCGTCGAACGTCTTGCGGGTAATCTTGGCTTCTTCGATCAGGCCGAAAATCCGCGTTTCCTCGATACCGCCCGTTTGAATGTTGGTCCGCACCGTGGTCCCGCGCAAGCGGGTGAGGGCGTCGGCCATCAGCCGATAGCCTTCGCCGCTGGTTTGCCGGTTGGTGGCGACGAGCATGTCATAGGCTTGCAGGCGCACCGTGCGGCTAGGTTGCTCGCCCTGGTTCATCTTCGCAACGAGCTGCGAAATGCAGTAGATCAATATGTCCTTGTCGTGGATCGTCGCCAGACCCTTGCCCGAGGGGATAATCTCGATGACGTTGCCGTTATGCTCATAGCGTCGCGTCCGGTTGTCGGGCTTGGTCGAGAGCGAAAACACCGGGTGCTCCATCGAGGCCATGTCATCCTTGGGGATGGCGTCCAGCACGTCGCAGATGAACAAGTCCTGGTTGGGGTGGCGCACCGGCAGCAGCGGCGTGCGATCGTCGCCGTCCACGGCCGAGGCCGGCGCGACGATCGGGGCGTCAAACAGGGAAGGGCGGGGCCTATCGTCATTTCACTAACGCTTGGCCTACTATCGTCATTTCACTAACGCAAGCGGGATTATCGTCATTTCAGATTCACCCCCGCGCTATCGTCATTTCGATTACGCTTGAGAGAGGGGCAAGGCAGGCCAGGCGCTATCGTCATAGTGGATTCGCCTTTTCGTCACTCTGGATTCGCTTTTTCGTCAGAGCGGATTCACCCCATGGCAAATTTGGCCCAAAAAACCGCGTATTTCCAATTGCTTCCGAGAAGGCGCGATTTCCGTAACACATCACTAAACCCATATTTTAACACTAGGCGAGGCTGTGGATAACTTCAGGCCGTTGCGCTTTCCGCCATGTCAAAAGGAAGAAAAGCACCGCCTCTTGGGGGCTTCGCCCCGCCGGCTCGCGGCCTTCGGCCGCCCCGGATCGCTGAAGCGATCCTCCCACCCGGCATCCCCATAATGAGCCGGCTTCGCCGGCACGCCTTTGTTTGTTTGGGGATGATGGCAACCGTCGCGCCTCTATCGCCAACACACAACCTAGCCCCACCGTTGCAAATGGCTTTCCAGAAAAGCCAAGCGGATAGGGGGGCGCCGATCGGAGAGGGCAGGGAAGGCGGGAACGTCCCCACAGGCGCGATTTCCGGCCCGTCTAGCCCCTTTCCGGGCGTTCGACAGGGTTTCGGGCGCCGGAACCGCCCAAGGCGCTCTACGGGCTTCCCAGGCGGCCGATTTCCCAAGCTCGATCCTTGCCATTCACCTGTCGCGCAGATGGTCCAGACCGGCTATATTGGATCGGCCCAACGGCACGATCGCGACCGGACCCGCCGTGGCTGCTAACGCGGCGGGTCCAATCACGCCTTATCGAACTTCCCGGCGAACTCGCGATCGGCATAATAGCGCAGCTTGGCGGCGACGATCGGCCGTTGCCCCGCGAGGAACAGGAACTGCAAATCGTCCCGAAGGGTGCGGACCTCATCGGGCGTGAGCAGCGGGCGGCCGACATGCTGCGCGCCGAACGAGATTCCGGTTTCGTCACTGTCGATCGCGCGGCTCATCGTCTCGAACACGACGGTCTCCTGGCCGAGCAGATCGGAGACGAGTTTCGCGCTGTCGTGATCGTTGACCCCAAACACCTGCAACACGCCGGCGTTGGACAGGAAGGTGCCGGCGCGGCGCTCGTAGAGCGCGCGGAGCTGGTGAACGTCCTGTAGGATCGGCCAGAGCTGGATGCCGTAGCCTGCCATGAGGCCATAGCGCGTTCGACGGGTTCGAGGCGGCCGAGGGCGGCGAACTCGTCGAGCAGGAACAGCACCGGGCGGGCAGGGGAGGCCGGCGCGCGCGCAAGATCGGTCAGACCTTGCGCGAGCATAAGGCGCAGCCAGCGGGCATAGGTGGCGAGCCGATCGGGCGGCAGTACCAGATAGACGGTAGTGGGCTGCGCTTTCACATCGGCGAAGGTAAAATCCGAGTGCCCCAACACCGCCGTCATGCGTGGGCTGTCGAGAAAATGGGTATGGCGCTGCGCGGCCGACAGCACGCCGGCAGCTTCACGATCGGATTTGCCGAGGTGCCGGTTGGCGGCGCGGGCGGCGAGGCCGCCTTGCGCCTGCATCGTTTCGAGCTGGGCGGTGAAAGCGGCGGGCGCGAGGGTGAGCCGGTCGCGCAGCGTGGCGAGATTGCGGGTCGGGGCCGGCTCGCTTGTGACGATCGACAGTATTAGGCCCGAGATCAGCGCCTTGGCTTCCTCGTTCCAATGCGCCTCGCCGGCTTCGCCGGGTGCGTCATAGACCAGCGCGTCGGCCAGCGTCATGCAGTCGTCGGCGAGATCGAGGCTTGCCCCATCGATGCGATCGAGCGGGTTGAACGCGGCGCTGGCGATGCCCGTCACCCCGAACGGATCGAGGACATGGACCGGGCCGAACTTCGCGTGGTGGCGCGCGGTGATGCGGGCATTTTCGCCCTTGGGGTCGATGCAGACGACCGGGCCGGGATAGTCGAGCAGGTTGGGAATGATCGTGCCCACACCCTTGCCGGTGCGCGTCGGCGCGATCGTCAGCAGGTGGGCGGGACCGGCATAGCGCAGCAGCTTGCCCGATTTCGGGTCGCGGCCGATCAGCAGGCCGTTGCCTTGGGCGAGAGGCCGCGTCTCGCGGTCGGTGGCAAAGCGGGCGGAACCGTGGGTGGCGTCGCTGGCAGGACCGCCATATTGCAGGATGAGGGGCTGGAAGAGGGCGCGCAGCGTGACAAGGATGATGACGAGGAACGTCAGCATCATGCCTATCTGGTAAAGATGAGAATCCCGGGCCAAGCCGAGCAGCGAGTGCAGGAGGAATTGCATTCCCCCGGCGAGGACCAGGCCGACGATCAGGAACAGGATCGCGACGCGCAGCAGATGGCGGACGAGCGCGATGGGGCTGAGGGTTAGCGCCGTGATCGCCCATATCGGATTATGACGGGCGATGCGGGCGAGGTTGCGGATCGCGCGACCGAGCTGGTGCAGCCACTCCATGTCAGGCGGCTCTGCATGGGAGAGGGGGAGCCTTGCGAGGGTGGAGCGTCAGGCCGCGCACACCCGGCGCGGCGGCGATGCGGCGTTCCAGTGCCGCGACCTCATCCACCTTGTCGCTGGACCAGTCGCGCGCGACGTGGACGCCACCGGCGTCGGTTTCGAGATCGAGGCAGGCCAGATCGGGGCGAAGATCAAGCAGGCGCGTCAGGTCAGTGATCAGCTCAGGCGAGAGCGGGTCGGGCAGATTGCCCGTCATCACAAGCTGCCAGGATCGCTTTTCCCCATCGCCAGTCCTGCGCCTGCTCATGGTGCTGTCCTCCCTCAATCCGCGTCCAGCGCGAAATCCACCCGCACCGTCACGATGCCGGCGTTCGTTCCAGTCATCACCGGGGGCGCTTGTGCTATCTGCGGTGCCACGACGGGGGGCGGGGCGACCATGCGGGCGTCCATCTCCGCCATTGGCGGCATGTAGCCGCCTTGGCCGCCGTCGTGGATCGCAAGCACGCGTGTGATGCGAAGCCCGGCGGCCTTCGCATAAGCGTCTGCCTTGGCGCGCGCGGCCTTGTAGGCAAGATCATAGGCCCCCAGGTTCGCCTTTTCGGGGTCGGCGACCGACAGGTTGGGGCCAGACACGATATTAGCGCCGGCGGCCGTCACGGCCGCGATGGCCTGGCCGACGCGATCGGTGTTGCGGACGCGCACGGCAAGGGTGTTGGCGGCTTCGTATTTCCCCCGGTTGTCGCCCCAGGTGATCCGGTTCACCGACAGGTTGCGCGTCTGGATATCGCGCGCCGGAATGTCGAGCTTGGCAAGCGCGGCGGTAATCTGCTGCATCGTTTCGGCATTGCGCGCGCTCGCGGCCTCAGCCGTCGCGGCGATGCTCGACAGGCCGGCGGTGAACAGCGCCTGGTCGGGCGCAGCCTCGGCCCGTCCCGATCCGGTGACGGTGAGAAAGGTTTCATTCTCTTCCAGACCGCGCGGATCGGGCGCGCCGGGGGTGCAGCCGGCAAGCGCGATCAGCCCCGATACCACCAACAATTGCTTCATCCTGATCCTCCCGTCTGATTTTCTTCCGCTTCCGCATCGAACGCGCGTTTGCCGCGCCGCTTCCAAAGCGCCAGCACATCGCCGGCGTCGTCATCACGCGCCCGCCCAGCGAGTTCGAGCAGCGCGCCGTAGAGCGTCGCGCGATCGTCCTCGACCAGCTCGACCAGGCCGGCTTTCTGGACGAGCCCGCCCAGCTCGATCAGATGACGGGTGCGTTCGCGGCGTTGCACGACCCAGCTCCGGTTGTCGGTGCGCGCGCGGGCCGATTCAGCGCGCCGCCTCGCCGTCAGATTGCGCCGCTCCGCCATCGCCCTCGCCTTGAGCAGCGCCGCCAGCTTTGCGCCCGCGCCGTTGAAAGAAGGCAGCGCCCTTCGCGCGCCACGCCTCCTTCGCACTGGTGTCTTTCGACCCGACCGCATCGAGCAGCGCGCCGGCAAGCATTTCGGCATCGAGCGCATCGGCTCCGGTGGCGACGACAAGCTGGCCGAACTGTTCCACCTTCCGCGCCTTCAATGCACGGGCCTTGTCGTTCAGCGCCTTCAACTCGGCATCGTAATCGCGGACCTTACGCATCCCAGCTTTCCTCCGTTTCTCGTTCTGGCAGACCGGCCCCACAGTCGGCCCAGGGTAGGCGGCCCTCGACGCCATAATGATAGGCCGGTGTGACGCGCCCGGGATGATCGAGCGTGCCGACATGGAAGGCGACTTCCTCTGTCGCTACGCCGCTCGCCTCGTCGTAATGGATCGTGAGCGGCGAGCCGCAGTCGCCGCAGAACGACCGGACCGCGATCGGCGATGAGCGGTAGGATATCTGCGTGTCACCGATCCAGCCCACATCGTCCCAGCGCACCCAGGCGAGAATGGCGAAGGCGCTGCCGGTCGATCGCCGGCACATTGAGCAGTGGCAATAATGAACGCGGGGCGGAGCGTGCAGCACATAGCGCATGGCCCCGCAGAGGCATCCGCCTTCAAGCTCTTGATGCTCGCTGCCATCCATTAGCCAGCCCTCGCGCCCATGAACCGGAGCGGCAGAGTAGCAGGATCGCGGCAGGAAGGTAGCGCCCGAGCCAAGAAATGCGGCGAAGTCAATCACGCGAACGGCAGAGAGTGTGAGTGCGCGCTTATACGTCGTTGCCGACGTGCGCTTGAGAAGGCAGTATAGCGGCCGTCATGGCGATCTACCATTTCTCGGCCAAGGTCATCAGCCGTGTGAGCGGATCGAGCGCCGTTGCGAGCGCCGCCTATCGTTCGGCATCCGAGCTGTATGATGAGCGGCTTGGGCGGAACCATGATTTTTCGAATAAGGCCGGTGTCGTCCATTCGGAAATCTTGGCTCCCGAAGGTGCGCCGGAGCGTTTAAACGATCGCGAAACGCTGTGGAACGAGGTGGAGGCCGGGGAGAAACGCAAGGACGCGCAGCTCGCCCGTGAGGTGGAGTTCTCGATTCCGCGCGAGATGAGCGAAAAGCAGGGTGTTAGCCTCGCGCGCGACTTTGTCGAAAAACAGTTTGTCGAGCGCGGGATGGTGGCCGACCTCAACGTGCATTGGGACAAGGCGAAGGACGGCAGTCCGAAGCCGCACGCGCATGTCATGCTGTCGATGCGCGACGTGGGGCCGGAGGGGTTCGGCAAGAAGAACCGCGACTGGAACGGCACCGAGCTGTTGAAGGAATGGCGCGAGGCATGGGCCGCCCACGTCAACGAACGCATGGCCGAGCTGGGCCTTGAGGGGCGGATCGACCATCGTTCCTATGAGGCGCAGGGGATCGAACTGGAGCCCCAGCACAAGATCGGTCCGATGGGAAAACGGCACGAGCTTGAGGGCGAGGCTCACCGACGCGGCGACGATCATCTTCGTATCGCGCGCGAGAATGGCGAGAAGATCATCGCCAATCCCAGCGTGGCATTGGATGCGATCACGCGGCAACAGGCGACGTTCACCACCCGCGACCTGGCGATGTTCGTCCACCGGCACAGCGACGGCAAGGAGCAGTTCGACCAAGCCATGAGCGCCGTGCGGTCCTCGCCCGAGCTGGTGGCGCTCGGCAAGGATGGCCGCGATCAGGAGCGGTTCACGTCGCGCGAGATGATCGCGGTGGAGAACCGGCTTGAGCGCAGCGCCGGCGAACTGGCGAGCCGGGTAGAGCATGGCGTTAGCGATCGGCAGCGTGACGCCGCGTTGGCATCGGCCGAAGGCAGGGGGCTCACCCTATCGGCCGAGCAGCGCGACGCGCTCGACCACATCACCGGCAGAGAAGGACTGGCGTCTGTCGTCGGCTATGCCGGTTCGGGCAAATCCGCCATGCTGGGTGTCGCGCGCGAGGCTTGGGAGGGGCAGGGCTACAACGTGCGCGGTGCGGCCCTGTCGGGCATTGCCGCCGAAAATCTTGAGGGTGGTTCCGGCATCGCCTCGAGGACGATCGCCAGTCTCGAGCACGCATGGGGGCAGGGGCGCGAGCAGCTAGGCCCTAGGGACGTGCTGGTGGTGGACGAGGCGGGCATGATCGGCTCGCGCCAGATGGAGCGGGTGCTGTCCCAGGCCCGCGATGCCGGCGCGAAGGTGGTGCTGGTGGGCGACCCCGAGCAGTTGCAGGCGATCGAGGCAGGCGCGGCGTTCCGGTCGATCACCGAGCGCCATGGCGCGGCCGAGATCACCGAGATTCGGCGGCAGCGCGAGGATTGGCAGCGCGACGCGACGAAGGCGCTGGCGACAGGCCGGACGGCCGAGGCGATCCACGCCTATGACGGTCGTGGCATGGTCCATGCGGCCGACACGCGCGAGACTGCGCGCGGCGAGCTGGTGGACGGTTGGGATCGGCAGCGCCAGGCCGAGCCGGACAAATCCCGTGTCATCCTCACCCACACCAACGCCGAGGTCCGCGAGCTGAACGAGGAGGCGCGGGGCCGGCTTCGCGCGACCGGCGACTTGGGCGAGGATGTGCGGTTCGCGGCCGAGCGAGGCTCGCGCGACTTCGCGCGCGGCGACCGCTTGATGTTCCTGCGGAACGAGCGGTCGCTGGGGGTGAAGAACGGCACCTTGGGGACGATCGAGCAGGTATCGGCCGAGGGCATGAAGGTTCGGCTCGACAGCGGCCAGCGCGTCGCGTTCGAGGCCAAGGACTATTCGCACGTCGATCACGGCTATGCGGCGACGTTCCACAAGGCGCAGGGCGTGACGGTCGATCAGGCGCATGTGCTGGCGACCCCCGGCATGGACCGGCACAGCGCCTATGTCGGCCTGTCGCGGCATCGCGACGGCGTGCAGCTCCATTACGGCCGTGACGACTTTGCCGATCAGCGGCAGCTCGCCCGCACCCTGTCGCGCGACCGCGGTAAGGACATGGCGGGCGACTATGCCGCCGTCCGTGATGAGCAGGCCCAGGCCCGTGCGTTCGCCGAGCGGCGCGAGATCCGGTTCCCGGAACGCGCGCGTGAGATGGTCGCCAAGGTGCAGGCGAAGGCCAAGGGCATGTTCGCCGGGTTCAGGCCCAAACCGTCCTCGCCCGAGCTGGCGCGCGATGGAAAAGGGGGTCCGATTAACACCACCCCCGAGCCCGGATCGGCAGCGCCGAGCCAGGCCAGGGCGATCGAACGCTACGCGCGCGCGCAGGCCGATATGGACCGGATGCGCGAGAAGGGCTTGCCGGTGCTGCCGCACCAGAAACAGGCGCTGGCGAAGGCCGGCGACGCGCTCGATCAGGTGCGGCCCCATGCCGCCCAGGATTTGGCGTCCGCGTTCGAGCGCAATCCCGCGCTGGTGCGCGAGGCGGCCGAGGGCAAGGCCGGCGGCGCGGCACGAGCGATGGCGCAAGAGGCCCAGGTCCGCACCAATCCCGAGCTTCGCGCCGATCGGTTCGTGGAGCGCTGGCAGGGCATGGCGCGCGAGCGGGCCGACCTTGCACGCAGCGGGGATCGTGAGGCCGCGCAGCGCACCGGCAAGAGGATGGAGAGCCTGGCCGGTACGCTGCACCGCGATCCCCAGCTCGAATCCATGTTGCGGCGTCGTGCGCCCGAGCTGGGGCTGGAAATGGGTCGGGATCGCAGCATCGGGCAGGAATTGACCCGTTCGCTGGAAATCGGCCGCGATCGGGGGTTAAGCCGGTAAGGAGAGGGAATGGCGGACGAGGAGCAGGAGGAGAGCGGCGGCGCGGCGGAGGCATTCGAGCGGCTAAGCGCCACGATCGAGCAGATGCGTGGCGAGCAGGCATTGATGCGCCGTGCCATAGAGGGGTTGGCGGCCGAGCGCGCCAGCATCGACGTGCCCGACTATTCCGAGACGCTGGGGCATATCGCCCAGGGGCTGGACGGCATCAACGGACGGATCGACCAGATTGTGGGGGCGATCGTGAAGTCGCCGGCGCTGGCGATGACGCCGGCGCAGATATCGGCGCAGATCGGGCGGGCGGCGACAGAGGTTCGCAGCGCCGACCATGCCGCGCTCGCGACCGCGACGAACGAGATGAAGCAGCAGGCACGCGAGCTGCATGGCGTCGTGCGATCGGCGCGGGCGGCCGAGAAGCAGCGCGACCGGGAGCTATGGTTCGGATTGGGTGGGTTCCTCATCGGCGTGCTCCTGTGGACGTTCCTGCCCGGTATGGTCGCGCGCGAGATCGCGCCGGCGAGCTGGCGCTGGCCCGAGCGCATGGCGGCGGGGATGCTCGACATGCCGATGTGGGAGGCGGGCTCGCATTTGATGGCGACGGATTCGCCGGCGAGCTGGAACGGGCTGGTGTCGAGCAGCCGGATCATGAGCGCCAACAGCGAAACGATCGAAAGGTGCCAGAAGGCCGCGAACCGGGCAGGAGAGCCGGTGCGATGCACGATCAGGATCGGCGCAGCGTCGGGCAGCGTTGAGGCGGGAAGGAAGCAGGATCAATGACCAGGGCAGGTGAAAAGCTCTATGGCGATTGGGAACGCCGGTGCGATGGACCGCCCTCGCGTCCAGTCTGGCCGTGGCTGTTGATCGTGGCCCTGGCGATTGTGGTGGCGGTCGCGGCATGGAGGATGAGATGAACGCGCTTCCCTATCGCTCGACGCCGGTGTTCGATGAAACGACGCTTCCCGCCGCGCTGCGAAGCGAGCATCGCACCAAGGCCGGCGTGTGGGGCGTGATCCGGGTGATCGAAGGGAGCTTGAGGCTGACCTATCTCGACCCCGCTTCAGAAATGATTGTCACGCCCGATCGGCCAGCGCTGATCCTGCCCGAACAACCGCATTTCGTCGAACCGCTCGGAGTCATGAGGATGCAGGTCGATTTCTACGATCAGCGGCCAAGCCTCTAGGGAGAGCCATGCCTAAAACAGCCTTGTCATTCCCGCTTCTTGCCATCCTCGCGCTTGGTGGCTGTGCGACGCGCGAACCGGCATCCAATTTCGGCCCGCCTCCCTCCGGGCAGTCGGAGCGAAGCGGCGAGGTCACGCCTTGGGGGCTGACTTATGGCGCGGCGTTAATGACCTCCAAGGTCTACCCGCACCTGGCAGCGGCGGCCGATGCAAACGCCAACCTGTTCATTTCCCCTGTCAGCCTCTCTCAGGGTCTTGGGCTTGCCTTCATTGGAGCGCGGGGCGGCACGCGCGAGGAGATCGGGCGCGTGCTTGGCTGGGATTCGGCCCGCAACGTCCCTGCGCTCATTAAGTCCTACAATGCCCAGCTCACCGACACCGGCGATGCCGATACCACGCTCGGCATCGCGAACGCGCTGTGGCTGGCGAAGGGATTGCCGATCCGAAACGAGTATGTCGCCGAGGCCCGTTCCGGCTTCGGGGCGGCTCCGGAAACGGTCGATTATGCCGGTGATCCCACCGGAGCGGCCGCACGGATCAATGGCTGGGTCTCGCGCGAGACGAAGGGCAGGATTTCGGAGATCGTCTCTTCGAGCGGCTTCGGGGATGACACCGCCGCTGTGCTAACCAACGCGCTTTACTTCAAGGCGAAGTGGCAGGTGCCGTTCGAGGAGACGGAAACGCGGTCCTTCACTCGTGGCGACGGCACGCGCATCCCGATCACGATGATGAAGCGGATCGGCCGGTTCGACTATCGCGAGACCCGGGAAGGGCAGGCGATCGCCTTGCCCTATGGCAGCGATGGGCGCTTCGTGATGGAGGTCTTCCTGCCGCGCGATGCAGCGACGCTGCGCCGCTGGGAGCGCGACATGAGGGGCGTCGACTTCTTCGCCGGCGAGCAAGGGAGCAACGATCGCTTCGCTCTGGCGGCGGAGCAGGAACGCGAGGTGCGGATCATTCTGCCGCGCTTCGAAGCGCGGTTCGATGAAAGCGTGAAGGCCGCACTGATCGCCGCAGGAATGCCGAGTGCTTTTGACAGTTCGCGCGCGGACCTGTCGGGGATCGCAAGCGGCATGCACCTGGCGATCGACGACGTGGCGCATGCCACGTTCCTGCGTGTCGATGAGGAGGGCACCGAGGCTGCGGCCGCAACGGCTGTCACCGTCCAAGTGGTGAGCGCGCCGATTAAGCGTGACGTTCCGGAGATGGTGGTTGATCGTCCTTTCCTTGCCACCGTGCGAGACCGAAAGAGCGGCGCGGTGCTGTTTTTCGGGCGCATCGCTGATCCCACCGCAATTCCATAGGCAATAGGGCCATGCTCCGTTCAGCCGTGCGGGCATAGCCTTCCGGCATGATGATGGTGTCGCTACCGCGAACGATTGGCACGGCCCTGGCCGGCGCGGCGCTAAGCGCGTCCACGCCCGCCCTGGCGTGCTCATGCATCCTGCCCGACAACATTGAGGCAGCGGGACGCGCGGCGTTCGCCAAAGCCGATCTTGTTGGTGAGTTGGAGATAGGGCGGGCACCGGTGACGGCACCGCGCAGTTTCTGGTGCGGGTCGGACGGAAGAGCGCGACCGTGGTTCAGGCCCGGACATAAGATCGAGCAGAGCCGCCCCGCGCGCGTTATCAGCGTCACGAAGGGCCGCGTCTCGGGACCAATCAGCATCCGCACCAGTCCGGTGATGAACATAGGGGGCCGGTGCGGCATGACCGGGAATAGCTGCCAGGTTTCTCTCGGCCGAAGCACCGTTCGGACCGGCCCCATGCTGTTTCGGCGCGTTGCGCCGGGCACCTACGAACCCTTGGACGTTTGCACCCAATCGGCGTTCACCACCTGGCTCGAACAGCGCCAGAAGCGTCGCGCACTCACGCAGACACGGTAACGATGCGAGGAACCATCGATTGCCTGAATCACCAGCGTGCCATTGATTCAGGAAAGTCGCCGGACTTTGAGAGGCTTATTTTGTAGGCTCCGCGCCATGAATGGCGCGAACCTGTCCTTGCCCGAGCCGATCGAGCTGGTGGCGCTCGATCCGGCGCGCAACATCCGCCGGCGCTACAGCATCACCGCGAGCCTCGATCTTTTCGGTATGATCGTTGTGGAAACCCGCTGGGGCCGGATCGGCTCACACGGCCAGGCCCAGCGGCACGCCTTCGCCGATCGCGCGACGGCCGACCGCCACATTGCCGCGACCCTGCGGCGGCGCGGCACGGCCGAAACCCGGATCGGGGTGCCTTATGAGCTGGTGCCTACCGAGGTTTGAGCCGCCACCGTCAGTAGACCGTTGGCCGCTTCAAGAAACGGCCGAATGCTACGGCCCGCATCGAGTATCGCGATAATTGTTGCTGTAGAGCGGAGGACGCGCAAAGCTGCGTCTCCCGAAGCGGCGAAAGGTGCGACATGGCTACCGACAAGAAAGCACTCGGCGGACGGGGGACGGACTTATTCGCGGGCATTCCTGTTAATGACTTCAAGTCCTCGCTCGAATGGTATCAGCAACTATTCGGCGCGCCGCCGAGCTTCTTCCCCAACGACCGCGAAGCGGTTTGGGAGATCGCGCAGAACCGATGGGTCTATATCATCGTTCAGCCCGATCGTGCGGGCGGCTCGGTGCAGACGATCATGCTTGATGATCTTGAGGCGCAGATCGAGCAAATCGCCGAACGTGGCATCCGTTTCAGCAAGGAGGAAACCCCGGCTGAGAATGTCCGCAAGGTGATGTATTACGATCCCGACGGCAACGAACTTGGACTCGGCCGAGCCCCTTCCGAATAACGCGCGGCCGATCGAAACCGCTGGCGCGCTGCTGTTCGACCGACAGAGAAGGATGCGCCGCTGGGGCCGAATCGGGGCACACGACCAAGCCCAACGGCACGCCTTCGCCGATCGCGCGACGGCCGACCGCGATATCGCCACGATCCTGCGGCGGCGCGGCACGGCCGAAACCCGGATCGGGGTGCCTTTACGAGCTGGTGCCTACCGAGGTTTGAGCCGCCACCGTCACGTCGGCTGCTTGGAATTGGCCGGTGCTACGGCCAGCATGTTGCCGGCTCAAGCGGCGCATCCTCTCCTGGACGACAGCCCTGACGACCATCGGCCGACCGTAGCGCTCCGCATTCTAGCTGAAAATGGTTCAGCAGGACAGGATGCCGGCGGACCCTTGCACGTCGGGCGTTCGCCTGTGAGCGCTACGGCAGCGATGGTCATGGCGCGCTCGCGTCGAAATGGGCGTTCTGGGAAAGCCTCGCGCCAGATCTTTTCGGCCATTGATGCAAGCTCCTGCGGTGTCGGCGGCCGAGCTTCACGAATGCACGCTATCAAGGCGCGCGGGAACAGACGCTCCATCGTCTCTCTCCGATTGCGATATGGGAGCCCTATAGCACGGATGCAGCCCTGATCGATCGTGACGGGACGAAGCGGGCCTTGAAGCGGTCTGGCCGGCAACATCGGCGGCTCGCGTGCCCTATATCGGGCAGGAGAGCCCTGCCCGGAGATGAGATGCCGCCCGCTGCGCCTGCCCGTGTTCCTTTGCCGATCGCCATGCCCGATGATGAGTTCGGTGCCGCGTTGCTTGAGCAGGCAGCCGCGCTTAGCGCCTATGCCCGGCGACTGACCGGAGGCGGCGCGGACGCCGACGATCTCTTGCAGGACACCATGCTTCGGTGCTGGACCGCGCGCGCCAGCTTTACGGCCGGAACAAGCCTTGCCGCCTGGGCTCGAACCGTGATGAAGAACAGCTTCCTCACCGGCCGCCGCCGCGCCCGCTTTCATGCGGACTTGCCCGAGGATGCGCGCGACCGGATGCTGAAGGTGGATGAGACCCAGAGCCTCGCCATCTGGCTGCGCGATACGGATTGGGCGCTCGGCGAACTCCCGCCCCACCAACGCGAGGCGGTTCTGCTGGCGAGCCAAGGCGTGTCCATCGAGGACGGAGCGGCGCAGCTCGGCATTGCCGCAGGCACGTTCAAGAGCCGCATCGCACGTGGGCGGACTCGGCTGCGCGCCCTCATCGAGGAACGATCGACGCCGCTGCTGGCCGACAGAACCGACCGCGATACGCCTCCGCCAGCGGTCAAGCGGCCCATCCACCTGCGGAAAAAGCGCGACTGGCGGGGCGTCAAGATCGGCTGATCCCCGGTGCGCCTGTCGGCTTATTGCTTTTCTTAACAGTTTGCCGGTAGCGTGCGCGCACCTGCGGAGACGCGGGTGGAGGCGTGGAAACCTCCTGAAACACGAGCCGGTCGAGCTTCATCGACCGGGTGGCGGGCGCGCATGTCCAAGCCACCCGGCCAAAGGCGTCCGCGCCTGACGTGTTTCAGGTTTCCAACACCCGGTTCAGTGGCCGGCACGTCTCCGAAATGGGGCGTGCCGCCGGCTGCACAGGAACACTTGGGGCGGGAATGAGCTTGGAGAACCTTTTGACCGAGTAGGACATGCGTGAGTAGTCATCTGCCTGTCGGCCGCCTCGCCGATCGTCTTCATTCCCTGCCGCGCGAACGCGCCTGGTTCGCGATCCTCCTCAGCGTCACGGCGCTTGCGCTGGCGGACGCACATTTTCCCCGGATAGGTCTCGCGCCCTTCTATATCCCGATCGTCTGCGCCGCCTGCTGGGCGCTGGGTAGCCGCGCCGGCTATCTGGTGGCGATCGTCGCGGCGGTCCTCGCCGTCGTCCCGCATCTCGCCGAGTTGCCAGGGCTTTCCCCCGCCCTGCTGGGGGCGAGGATGGCCGTGCGCGCCGTCACCTATGTTTTCGTCGCCGCCATTATTCTCAGCTTTCGCCGGTCCTTCGACCGGGAGCACCATCTGGCGGCGCGCGACCGCATGACCGATGCGCTCAACAAGGAGACGTTCCGCGAGCGCGTGATCCATCGTCTCGATCCAGCGGTGCCTGCCCGGCAATCCTTCCTGCTCGCGATCCTTGATCTCGACGATTTCAAGGGCATCAACAACCGCCACGGCCATGTTGCCGGGGACGAGGTGCTGCGCACCTTCGCACAGGGCGCGCGGAAGATCATCCGGCACGAGGATGATTTCGGGCGGATTGGCGGCGACGAGTTCGCCTTTTTGCTTCCCGTCCATTCGGCCGAGGAAGGGGTGTATTTCGCCCGTTTGCTCCACAAGCGCCTGTCATCGGTTCTGGCCGGCACGCCTTATCCGGTGACGTGCAGCATGGGCGCGCTGCTGATTCAGCCTGATACCCCGCGTGACGAACCCTCGTTGATGCACGCGGTCGATCAGCTCATGTACGCGGTCAAGCGCGCCGGGAAAAACGCCGTGGAGATCGGCCGCGGAACGATTGACCGGGGCCGGGACACCCCTGTTCCGTCCAGGCTCCGGGTGATGGGAACCACATAACGGGCGAGCAGCCGGACAAGGCTCATCCGAGCGAAGGGTGGAGCTTTCGTGGTCTGGCTACAGTTCACATCCCTTCGCAGGAGAGACGCATGGACGAGCGGGCACAGGAGATCGCAACTGCGATCAGCCTCATGAAGAGGGCGATGGCTTCGCTCGACAAGGCCGACGAGCGCGGCAATGTCGCCGTGCACCTTCAAGCGGCACTTGACGCGGCCGAGGACAAGTCCCCCGAGCAGCAACGCGCCGAAGCCGCTGCCCTTGAGGCGCGGCTGTTCCCTCCTGAGGAATGACTGTGCAGTCACTCGATGCTTGCTGCCGGAAGCGGGAATAGGAGCCCCTATGGTCCATTGGTCCCTTGGCCTGTCCCATCAGGCCAAAGTCCTTGCGACCCGAGGGGGCGCGTCGGCCTAGCTATGCGGGATCGAGCGCGCGGCAGAGCGCGCTGATCAGAAACTCGCCCGAGGCGGGCTTATGGCAGATCGGCCGCGAGGCGTGGACAGCCGGGATCATGCTGGCCGCGCCCGTGGCGAAGATGAAGGGCACGCCGCGCCGGTCCAGTTCGTCCGCAATCGGAAACGAGGTTTCGGAGCCAAGTTGCACATCGAGGCTGGCGACATGAGGCGAAGAGTCCAGCGCCGCGAGGGCGTCCCGCACGCAATCGACAGGGCCGACGACTTCCGCGCCGGCATCGGATATTATCTCAACCAGCGTGGCCGCGACCCAATAATCATCTTCGACAACCAGCACGCGAAGGCCGCTGATCCCGTCTCGTGTAGTCATGTCGCACCAAGCATTTACGCAGCCGTTCTACCGACCAGCGCAACAACGCGGCGTCTGGCTCTGTGCTCCACGCGGAGGTGCAAAATGTTCGTCTTAGGCGATCGATTGATCTAAGTAGCCGGGTAGGGGGCGCGTAGAGTTATGGTCGATACTGAAACCCGGATTCGCGAGCTTGAGCATCGGTTCAGGAACATTCTCACTATCGTTCGATCCCTTGTCAGCCAGAGCTTGCAGGCGGCCGATTCGATCGAAGACGCCCGATCTACCATTGACGAGCGATTGGCGGCGCTGGGCAACGCGACCGAGCAGCTTCTATCTCACAACTGGCAGGCGGCGCCCCTGCCCGCGCTCGCAGAAAACGCGTTGGGCCATTTCACCCTCTACGCGGAGCGGCTTCGCCTCAACGGCCCCACGGTGACGATCGGCCCCAAGGCGGCGATGACGTTGACCCTCGCCTTTCACGAGCTGGCGACGAACGCGATAAAATATGGTGCGCTGTCCAACGAAACGGGCACGATCGAGCTGACCTGGAAAGTGCTGGGGTCGGGCACCGAGGCCGAGCTTTGGATGCAATGGGCCGACTGTGGCGGCCCGCCGGTCGTCAAGCCCGAGCGGCGGGGCTTTGGATCGCGGCTGATATGCACGGCCGTAAGCCGCAGCTTGCGCGGCCATGCCGAGATGGAATTTCCCGCCTCGGGCGTCGTGTGGACCTTGCTCGCTCCTCTGGCTGCGGTCGAGCTATGATCGAATCCGGATACGGGATACCCCGCCGCTAAGCCTTGGGTTCATCGCACATGCCTGTCTCTCCGGCCCACGCTTCTTGCCCCACTGGATCCCTCTCGCCACTTTGATCGTCTCTTTTATCAGGGTCTGAATCCGGAGCACGTCTGTATGTCCAAACCGCTCTCCCCCGAAACAATGGCTTTGGTGAAAGCTACGGCGCCTGCGCTCCAGCAGCACGGCGTGGAGATCACTACGCGCATGTATCAGCGCTTGTTCGTCGATCCGGAGATCAAGGCGCTGTTCGACATGGCCGCGCACGAATCCGGCGCGCAGCCTAAACGGCTAGCGGCCGCGATCCTCGCCTTCGCGCAGAACGTCGATAAGCTCGACGTGCTGAAACCCGCGATCGAGCGCATCGCCGCGCGCCATGTCGAGACCCATATCAAGCCCGAACATTATCCTGCGGTCGCCAATGCGCTGCTGCCGGCGATCCGCGACATATTGGGCGAGGCGGCAACCGATGAGATTCTGAACGCCTGGGGGGAGGCCTACTGGTTCCTGGCCGATATCCTTATCAACCGTGAGGCGCAGCTCTACCAGACCGAGGCGGCATGATCGCCGCAGCGGACTACTCCTCCCAAAGGATGTGAGAAGCCGGTCCTAAAACTGGTGGCCAATGCGGCCAGCCAAGATGCTCATTGTTCGACGCCATTTGCGAGTTTCAGAAGCTTGGTCTCGATGCCTTTCAGGCCGGCAATGGCCTCATGGTCGGCGACTGACCAACCATCGCTTTTTGCGTCTTCTTGGTTCCGCTGCATCCTTGCGATGATCGAGGCTGCCTCATACACCTCTTTCGCCCCGCCGTGACCACCAACATCGAGTTGGTGCGCGAGCGTCGTGAGGCGATCCACAAAGTTCGTCCGGCCTGCGGCGCCAGTGCTGCGGGCGAGAGCCTTCGGCCCTGCTTTGAGGGCGTCTCCCAAGGTTTTCAGCGCTTCATGATGAGGGGAATCGGACACGGCAGCTCCGAGGGATCGTCATCATCGTTCATAATCACGAAAGCGGAGGGACGACGGGTTCCCCGCCGTCCCTCCGTCTCAGATGGGATAGGTCGAGCCGTAATAGCCATAGACCTGCTCGCCATAGGCCCGATCGAAGGCGGGTTCCTCGCCCGCCCGATAGCGCGGCGCGCCTTCGAGCCGTTCCTTCGTCAGATCGACGACATAGCCGCCCTGGTTCGTATCATAGGTGAGCTGGTCCCAAGGCAGCGGATGATATTCCTCGCCGATGCCGAGGAAGCCGCCAAAGGACATGACCGCATATTCGACGCGGCCCGCGCGCTTATCGACCATGAAGTTGTAAACCGAGCCGAGCCGGTTGCCATTGCGGTCGTAGACCGCCGTGCCCTCGACCTTGTTGGAGGCGATCAGTCGGTTGGTTTCATCGGTAGCGATGTTGGTGTCTGCCATTTTGGAGTCTCCTTTCGTTTAAGGAGAACGACACAGCCCTGATGGGTTTCCGGCGAAATCGAGCAATGGGTGGCGCAGAACGATAGAGCGGGCGAGCGCCTTCAATTTGACGGCATCCCCCAGATGACTAGCGGGCGCTCTGATCCAAAAATCACAAGTTTTGCATCACTCGGAAAAGCGAGAAAATCCGCGCCCTTCCCTGATGCAAAAATCTGATGCAGAATCGCGCGATGATTTACGGCTATGCGCGCGTCTCGACCAACGGCCAGGACCTGGCCCAGCAGCTCGCCCAGCTTGAGGCGGCCGGCTGCACGAAGATCTACCGCGAGAAGATCAGCGGCGCGTCGGCCGAGCGCCCCCAGCTCAAGCGCGCGATCGGCGCGCTCGATCCAGGCGACGTGCTGATGGTGACGGCGACCGATCGCCTCGCCCGCAACACGCGCGACCTGCTCAACATCCTGCACGCGGTCAAGGAGGCCGGCGCCGGCTTCCGCTCGATCGCCGAGCCGATGCTGGACACGACCTCGCAGCTCGCCGAGGTTGTGATTGCCGTTCTAGGCGTCGCGGCCAGCTACGAGCGCCAGCGGATCGCCGAGCGCACCAGCGCGGGCCGCGCCCAGGCCAAGGCGCGCGGGGTCAAGTTCGGCCGCAAGAGCGCCCTCACCCCGCACCAGCAGGCCGAGGCGCGGCGCAAGCTCGACGCCGGCGACACGCAGCGCTCCGTCGCGGCGCTGTTCAACGTCAGCCAGGCGACGATTTCGCGGCTACAGGAGCGGCCATGATGACGGAGCTGCAATGGCCTGGTGCCGCGATCGTCGTCAGCCTGGCTATCAGTCTGGCAGGATGCAGTCCGGCGAAAAAACCGGCGGCGGAAGGATCACCCCAACGAACAAGTTCGTCGGAATTGCCGCCGCCCCCTCCCCCGCCGGTGCCCGGTCCCAATTATCACGGGAACGGGAGTTCCATCGCTGTTGCTGGCGATCCGGACATTAGCGGCCTCGACGAAGCGCAGATCGATGTGATGTTCGATGAGGCGGTGGCCCGGGCGCGACCGGGGGAAAGCAAGCGCGCAATTTGTGTCGGGCTGCAGGGCCTCACCGATAGCGCTGTGAAGGATGCTCCAGAAAGAACGATCCGGCGATTGGCCGAGCTGCTGCGCTTGCCTGCTTTCCCCGCCTCCCAATGCAGGGATGGCGTCACGCCGTCCGTCACCGCGACCAGGGCCGAAGCGATCCTCTACACGGTGAAGGTCGAATCCCGCGATCGGAAAGGCGTCCTGACGTTTTGGGCTACCGCCGTGTTCGGGAATCTCGGAGCGGAGGGAATGCAATTCCGCCTTATCCGCCAAGCTGGACGCTGGGTGCCTGAGCCTACCGGATTGTCAGTGTTGTCATGAGGCGATCAATGCGCCAGCATGACCCCATCCTGTCGTTTTTGCTTTTAACCGCGATGGGGCTTGAGGGCTGCGCTACGAGTGTCAGTCCCTTGCCGCCCCGGCTCTTGACCGCTTCGCCAGTAAGCACGGTTGGAGGCGAAGCCCGGTTCGAAGGAGGGCTTCACATTTGGGAAAACTGCATCGTCGTCGGATCGGGTCGAACACTTGCAATCTTCGACCCTTCAGTGCGCCTGACAGGAACAGGCGACGCCATTCTCGATAGCAGGACCGGCGTACGGATTGCCGTCGGTGAGCATTTCAGCGCGTCAGCGGCATTTCTCCGCGACGAGGGCCGTGGATGGAGTCTTTCAGACATTAAGAAAGCGACCGGTGCGGATGTGTCGAAAGGCTGTGAAACCGACGCAATCGTCAGGTTGAGGAATATTCAAAGAGGCCCCTCACGATGAGGAGACGTTTAGGGCCTGTGGGGATTCACAAGCCGGAGCGGATGTGATTCACACTGCGGATGGATCGCGATGTACTGACGGACGCCCAATGGGCGAAGATGGAACCCCATTGTCTTGGCAAGCCGACGGACCCTGGGCGAAGCGGGAGAAACAACCGGTTGTTCATGGAGGCGGTGCTGTGGATTGTGCGGACGGGCAGCCCGTGGCGGGATCTGCCGGAACGGTTCGGCAACTGGAGTACGGCGTTCCGGCGCTTCCGCGATTGGCGTGAAGCCGATGTTTTCAGGCATATATTCGATGCGTTGTCGGACGAGCCGGACCTGGAATACGCCATGGTCGATGCCACGATCGTCAAGGTCCACCGTCACGGACAGGGCGCAAAAGGGGGACTCAGAGCCAGGCCATTGGTCGTTCCAAAGGTGGCATGACAACCAAGATCCTGGCCCTCACCGATGCCTTGGGCAATCTGGTGCGCTTTCGGCTTATGCCGGGCCAGCGCCACGACAGCGTCGAGGTGCCGCCGTTGATCGAGAACATCGCCTTTGACGGGCTGATCGCCGACAAGGCGTTCGACAGCAACGCACTGGTCGCCAAGTTGAACGAGCGTGGTGCCAGGATCGTAGTCTCGCAGCACCCCGGCCGTTCGCAGAAACTCAAGATCGACGCCAGCATCTACACGTGGCGGCACCTCATCGAGAACTTCTTCTGCAAGCTGAAGGAGTTCAAGCGCATCGCAATGCGGGCCTGCAAAACCGACCGCAGCTTCCAGGCAATGATCTACCTGGCCGCCGCCGTCATCAACTCGCGGTGAATCCCCACAGCCCCTAATCAACATCACGCGGCCCGCATCACTGATCGCCGCATCGGTGGCAGCTTCGCTCGCGATCAGCGCGGCCTCACTGCTGGCCGCGCAGTCGTCAAGGGATCAGGCGCGCGTCGTCACCACGCCAGATGGCCGCACCGTGTATGTCGTGCCGGCGCAGCCTGGGGCTACCGGCACGAAGAGGCCCCTAGTGCGTACCGTGATTACGCCAGATGGTCGCACCGTTTACGTCGTGGAAGACCAGCTGTTGAGTTGCACTGAGAAGTGACCCGGGATTTTCATTGAGAAGTGACCCGGGTGGGCGTGGATGATGTGCTGCCTGCGACGAGCAGGGTCAAGCGGGTGATTTGTCCTTTCTGGATTTTGGGGCGGCGGAACTGGCTCTGAAGCGGAAGCTGTCATTGCCGGTTTCAAGGATATGGCAATGATGCGTGAGGCGATCCAGCAGGGCGGTGGTCATTTTGGCATCGCCAAAGATACTGGACCACTCGCTGAAGCTCAGGTTGGTGGTGATAACAACGCTGGTCCGCTCATAGAGTTTGCTGAGCAGATGGAACAGCATGGCCCCGCCTGAAGGGCTGAAGGGTAGATATCCCAGCTCATCAAGGATGACGAGGTCGAGGCGCAACAGACGCTCGGCCAACTGGCCCGCTCTGTTTGCGGCCTTTTCCTGCTCCAACGCATTGACCAGATCGACGGTGGAGAAGAAGCGGATCTTTTTGCGGTGATGCTCAACCGCCTGGACGCCCAAAGCCGTCGCGATGTGGCTTTTGCCGGTGCCTGGTCCGCCGATCAGTACGACGTTGTCGGCGCTATCCATAAAGTCACCACGGTGAAGTTGACGCACGAGCGCCTCGTTGACCTCACTGACGGCAAAGTCGAAGCCTGCCAGATCCTTGTAGGCCGGGAACCGGGCTGCCTTGATCTGGTAAGCAATGGACCTGACCTCCCGCTCGGACATCTCCGCCTTGAGAAGCTGTGAGAGGATCGGAACGGCAGCATCAAAGGCTGGCGCGCCCTGCTCGATCAGATCACCAGCGGCTTGCGCCATGCCATACATTTTGAGGCCACGTAGCATGACAACCACAGCGGCGCTGGCCGGATCATGACGCATGGCGTAACGCCCTCAGCGTGTCGTAGCGTTCGACATCGGCAACAGGCTCCTGGGCGAGGCGCAGGGCCTGCGGGGCATCGATTGGGGATGCCGGTGGAGCCTTGCCATCGATCAGGCGGTGCAGAACATTGAGGATGTGGGTTTTGGTCGGCACCCCAGCTTCGAGGGCCAGTTCGACGGCGCTGAGCACAGCCTGTTCGTTATGCTGTAGAACAAGGGCGAGGATTTCGACCATCTCCCTGTCACCACCGAGCCGCTTGAGCAGATGCCCCTGCAGTTGCCGGAAGGCTTCGGGCATTTCGAGGAATGGCGCCCCATTGCGCAAAGCGCCAGGCTTGCGCTGAACAACTGCCAGATAGTGCCGCCAGTCATAGATCGTCTGCCCCGGCTTCTGGTGAGAACGGTCGATAATCCGGTTGTGCTCGCACAAGATTTGCCCCTCGGCCGCGATGACCAACCGATCAGGATAGACCCGCAGGCTCACTGGCCGGTTCGCAAAGGATGCAGGAACGCTATAGCGATTGCGCTCGAACGCGATCAGGCAGGTCGGCGACACGCGCTTGGTATGTTCGACAAAGCCATCGAAGGCCCGCCCCATCGGCATCAGGCTGATAATCTCAACGGCGTGCACATCGGCAACTGTGCCGGGGAGGACGCCATGCTGGATTTCTCCCCATTGTGCGATGCACCGCTCTTCCAACCAGGCATTGAGGGCATCAAGATCTGGGAAGTTGGGCATTGGCTGCCATAACCGTCGACGCGCATCCTGAACGTTTTTCTCGACCTGACCTTTCTCCCAGCCTGAGGCCGGATTGCAAAAATCCGTTTCGAACAGGTAGTGGCTGGCCATGGCAGCGAACCGCGCATTGACCTGTCGGACTTTGCCCTGGCCGATCCGGTCTACAGCCGTCTTCATATTGTCGAATATTCCACGCTGAGGCACGCCGCCCAGCACCCGGAAGGCCTGCGTCAGTGCGTCGAACAACATCTCGTGCGTTTGCAGCAGATAGGCTCGCGTGATGAACGCCCGACTGTGGGAGAGCTTGGTATGGGCCACCTGCAGCTTGGTAGGCCGGCCATTCAGAAGGGCGTAATCTTCACTCCAATCGAACTGAAAGGCCTCACCGGGCTGGAAGATCAGCGGTACGAATGTGCCGCGCCCACTGGTTTGCTTTTCATATTGGCGTTCGGTCTTCCACGAGCGGGCGAAGGCGGCAACACGGCTGTATGATCCCTCGTAGCCCAGCTTAACCAGATCTGCATGTAGCTGCTTGGCTGTTCGCTTCTGTTTGCGCGACTTGCCAGATTCCACCCGCAGCCACGTCGTCAGTTTTTCTGCAAACTGATCAAGCTTGCTCGGCCGTTTGGGAACCTTGAACGTCGGCTCCACCGCGTCATCGCGCAGATATTTGCGGATCGTGTTGCGCGATAATCCAGTCCGCCGCCGGATCTCGCGAATGGGGATGCCTTGCCGAAAATGCCAGCGGCGGATCACACTGAGTAGGTCCATGTCGATCACTCCGATGCCTCCTGACTGTCAGCCAGGGGCGAGGAAAACATGGGTCAATTCTCAGTGAAAACTTATAACCCTCCCGGGTCACTTCTCAGTGCAACTCAACACGCAGGCATGGCAGCGAGGCGCGTCAGCGCCGCCTCGCAGCGCCGTAGCAGCGTGGCGAAGCTCTCCGCCCCTTCCCCGTCGCAATAGTCCGGGTCCGCCTCGCGCCAATAGCGTTCGAGATGCGGCATCCGCTCCGCGCTGCGCGTGCCGTTCCAGCGCGCCGGTTGCAGATACGTAAATTCCTCTATCGGCCAGACTTCGACCGGCACGCCGGGAAAGCGCGCGATCGTCGGCGCGGCCGTCTGCCGGGTGCGGGTATAGGGCGACGTGACGATGAGCGCGGGCGCTTGCGTCCAACTCGCCGCGACCGCCCTTGCCTGTTCGTGGCCGCGCTCCGTCAGCGCGATCGTCGCGAGATCATTGCAGGGCACGCCCGCGTTGCCGGTGGATTCGCCGTGGCGGATGAAGATTACGCGCATGGCTATTCAAACAGCTCCGCGTGAGTGCCGGCGCGCACGAAGTTCACCAGATTCCCCTCAATCGTATAGATCAGGAGGAAATCGCCGCCGATATGGCACTCGCGATGATCGCTCCAATCGCCTTTCAGCGGATGATCCAGCCATTCCGGGCCTAACGGCGCGTCGTTGGCGATGAGCATCATCATCGCTTCCTTGAGCTGTTTCATGTTGTAGCGCCCGCTGCGCGACAGCCGCTCCCAATCCTTGACGAACCTTTTTTCGTAGGACGCCTCTCTTGGGAACGAAGCCCGCTTACTGCTGGCGGGCTTCTTGGTCGAGGGCATCGAACATTTCCTGGGCATCGGTGAAACGGGCGCGGCGGGCCTTCATCGTCGCACGGGACGCCTCGATCGCGGCGCGCGTCTCGGCGTTCGGCACCTTCAGCTCGAACGGCAACGCATGATCCTTGGCAACCCGCGTGAGGGTCATGCGGACCACATCCGAGACGGTCAGCCCCAGCTCGGCCAGCACGGCGGCAGCTTCATCCTTCACTGCTTCGTCGATGCGCGCGCGCACGAAAGCGGTAGCGGCCATTGGAACCTCCTTGGTCAAGCCGATAATGTAGCTCAGTTGAGCAACAATTTCAATCCAGGCAGAGGACATGCGCCTGCCGCTGGCGCGGCACCGTGGCCCTACTCGCTAAGCTCCCCAAGCCCGCAAGCGGTCTTGGCCCAAGGTGACGACTCACATGGCGGAGGGCGAGATCGCAAGCGGGATCTCGCTGCATGGTGCCGGCGTGCACCGGCGTCGCTCCTGTTTGAAGGGGGAAAGGCGGTTCCGGCCGCCTCTCCCCCGCAACGGGATTAGACGGGGCCGTGCCTCGCTGCGCTGCGGCCGCTCCACCCCCATCGAATCCCGCTGCCCCCCTCTCTCGCCGGCGTTCTTGGGCGTCCGTGTTCCGGCCGATGGCATGGCCATCGCCGGACAGGCGATTTGAAGGGAGTAAGGACGATGACCCACCAAACCCGCGAAAGCTGGCTCAATGCCGTGGCGTTGGGCATGACTCCGCTGTTCGAGGCGCTGGACGCCCCCCTGCCCGACCGCGTGCGCGTGGCGATCGGCTTCACCAGCAGAGGCGCGAAGGGCAAGGCGATCGGCGAGTGCTGGGATAATCGGTTGAGCGCGGACGGGCATTTTGAAATCTTCATCCGCCCGGACCTGGCGCACGCGCCCGACGCGATGCCGGCGCAGATCGCGGCCATCCTCGCGCATGAGCTGGTCCATGCCGCTGTCGGCATCCCGGCAGGGCATGGGAAGGCGTTAAACGGGTCGCCCTTGGGCTGGGCCTAGTCGGGCCGATGCGCGCCACCACCCCCGGCGAGGCGTTCCTTGCGGCCATCACGCCGATCCTCGCCGATGTTGGCCCCCTCCCCCATGCCCGTCTCGACACGGACGGAGAGTCGACCGCACCCAAGAAGCAGAAAACCCGGATGCTCAAATGCGAGTGCGCGGCGTGCGGCTATACCGTGAGGACCGCGCGCAAATGGCTTGAGCAGGCCGGAGCGCCGCTTTGCCCGATCGAGGATCACGGCCAGATGCAGCATGAACCGCTGGACGATGACAGCGAGGATGAGGGCGGCGAGGATAGCTAGACCGCCCTCCCCTCCCCGCAATTCGGGGTTTCATTGACGCTGCGCGCAAGTTCGGGGTTTCGTTGACGCAGCCGAACCGAGCCAATATGGCCACATGCAAACATGCGGTCATGTAAGGATATTCACATGCCAACAATCGCGATCATTAGCCAGAAGGGCGGCGCGGGCAAGACCACCCTCGCCCTGCATCTGGCCGCAGCCGCCGAGGATTCCGGGCATACCGCCCTTGTGATCGACCTCGACCCACAGGCGACGGCGAGCCAGTGGGCGGCATGGCGACAGGATGCGCCCCCGGTCGTGATTGACAGCGCACCCCCTCGCCTTGCCGCCAAGATCGAGCAGGCGACGGGCCAGGGCGCGGCGTTCATCGTGATCGACACCCCGCCCCATGCCGACAGCGCGGCGAGCGCCGCCGTCGAAGCGGCCGACCTGGTGCTGATCCCTTGCCGCCCCAGCGCGTTCGACCTGGCCGCGATCAAGACGACCGCCAGCCTTGTGAAGATGCGCGGCAAGCCCGCGTTCGTGATCTTCACGGCGGGAAGCCCGACCGCGCCGCGCATGTATGACGAGGCCGCGCAGCTCGTGCAGGATTATGGGCTGGACGCCTGCCCGCACCATATCGCCGATCGTGCCGCCTTTCGCCATGCGGCGGCCGAAGGCAAGACGGCGATGGAGATCGAGCCGAACGGCAAGGCGGCCGACGAGGTGCGCCAGCTTTACAAGTGGACATGCGGGCATGTAAACATGCAAGCATCGAAGAAGCGGAGGGCCAGCGCATGAGCAGCCGGAAAGGATCATTGCTTGCATTGCGGGATCGCGATGCAGCACCAGCGCCGGCGACGGCCGAGCCGGAGGGGAGGGCGGCCGCACCGATCGCCCGCAGCTCTGGCACGGGCACCGGCAGCGGATCGAGCAGCAGCCCGGTTGCGCCGAGCCGTCAGGGCAAGAAGGCCATGACGGGCTATTTCAGCCCGGAGATGTCCTTCGCCATGCACATGACCGCTCGCAAGCACGGCATGAGCTTGCAGGACGCAATGGCCGAGGCGTTCAACGACTGGCTGCGAAAGATGGGGGAAAGCCCTGTAGGCAAGTAACCATGTTCACATGCAAACATGCAGGCATGTGAACATGGCCGCTTGCCATAGGGCGGGAATCAGCGCAGCGGCTTGCGTTCGTGCCGTTTCTTGCAGAAGCCGAGGAAGGCGGCGCGGGGGCTTTTCAGTTCGGGCTTACCCATGTCGTGCCACCACGACACCCATTCGTCATAAAGCGCGTAAACGTCATAACCTGGCGCGGCCGTCTTGGCGTCGTGCATGGTTTCAGGGTCGATATAGGGCGCATCGTCGGCGACGGCGACCGGATCGGGCTTGGACTTGAGGCCCGAGCGGTTGCGGAACAGGATTACGTCATCGTCCATCGTCACGGCATAATCGGGGAAATGGCCGTGGTCCGCGTCATGCTCGCAGACCTTCTTGACCAAGGCCCGGAATACCCGGAGCGGGCTGTTCGAGCCGCATTTCTTTTGCAGCAGCTCTAGGCCGATCTTCCATTCGTCCTTCACGCCGCAATGCTTGCGCGCCAGCTCATACATGCGCCGCTCGAACGGCTTGCGGAGCCGGAAATAGTCCCGGTGGAGCGTCAGGACGTTCTTGCTGATGACCGAGCGATAGACCCAATCCGACAGGGTGATTTCGAGATCGAGCATCCGCCCGTCGAACGTCTTGCGGGTAATCTTGGCTTCTTCGATCAGGCCGAAAATCCGCGTTTCCTCGATACCGCCCGTTTGAATGTTGGTCCGCACCGTGGTCCCGCGCAAGCGGGTGAGGGCGTCGGCCATCAGCCGATAGCCTTCGCCGCTGGTTTGCCGGTTGGTGGCGACGAGCATGTCATAGGCTTGCAGGCGCACCGTGCGGCTAGGTTGCTCGCCCTGGTTCATCTTCGCAACGAGCTGCGAAATGCAGTAGATCAATATGTCCTTGTCGTGGATCGTCGCCAGACCCTTGCCCGAGGGGATAATCTCGATGACGTTGCCGTTATGCTCATAGCGTCGCGTCCGGTTGTCGGGCTTGGTCGAGAGCGAAAACACCGGGTGCTCCATCGAGGCCATGTCATCCTTGGGGATGGCGTCCAGCACGTCGCAGATGAACAAGTCCTGGTTGGGGTGGCGCACCGGCAGCAGCGGCGTGCGATCGTCGCCGTCCACGGCCGAGGCCGGCGCGACGATCGGGGCGTCAAACAGGGAAGGGGCGGGGCCTATCGTCATTTCACTAACGCTTGGCCTACTATCGTCATTTCACTAACGCAAGCGGGATTATCGTCATTTCAGATTCACCCCCGCGCTATCGTCATTTCGATTACGCTTGAGAGAGGGGCAAGGCAGGCCAGGCGCTATCGTCATAGTGGATTCGCCTTTTCGTCACTCTGGATTCGCTTTTTCGTCAGAGCGGATTCACCCCATGGCAAATTTGGCCCAAAAAACCGCGTATTTCCAATTGCTTCCGAGAAGGCGCGATTTCCGTAACACATCACTAAACCCATATTTTAACACTAGGCGAGGCTGTGGATAACTTCAGGCCGTTGCGCTTTCCGCCATGTCAAAAGGAAGAAAAGCACCGCCTCTTGGGGGCTTCGCCCCCGCCGGCTCGCGGCCTTCGGCCGCCCCGGATCGCTGAAGCGATCCTCCCACCCGGCATCCCCATAATGAGCCGGCTTCGCCGGCACGCCTTTGTTTGTTTGGGGATGATGGCAACCGTCGCGCCTCTATCGCCAACACACAACCTAGCCCCACCGTTGCAAATGGCTTTCCAGAAAAGCCAAGCGGATAGGGGGGCGCCGATCGGAGAGGGCAGGGAAGGCGGGAACGTCCCCACAGGCGCGATTTCCGGCCCGTCTAGCCCCTTTCCGGGCGTTCGACAGGGTTTCGGGCGCCGGAACCGCCCAAGGCGCTCTACGGGCTTCCCAGGCGGCCGATTTCCCAAGCTCGATCCTTGCCATTCACCTGTCGCGCAGATGGTCCAGACCGGCTATATTGGATCGGCCCAACGGCACGATCGCGACCGGACCCGCCGTGGCTGCTAACGCGGCGGGTCCAATCACGCCTTATCGAACTTCCCGGCGAACTCGCGATCGGCATAATAGGCGAGCTTGCCGGCGACGATCGGCCGTTGCCCGGCGAGGAACAGGAACTGCAAATCGTCCCGAAGGGTGCGGACCTCATCGGGCGTGAGCAGCGGGCGGCCGACATGCTGCGCGCCGAACGAGATTCCGGTTTCGTCACTGTCGATCGCGCGGCTCATCGTCTCGAACACGACGGTCTCCTGCCCGAGCAGATCGGAGACGAGTTTCGCGCTGTCGTGATCGTTGACGCCGAACACCTGTAGGACGCCGGCGTTTGACAGGAAGGTGCCGGCGCGGCGCTCGTAGAGCGCGCGGAGCTGGTGAACGTCTTGCAGGATCGGCCAGAGCTGGACGCCGTAGCCGGCCATGAGGCCCATTGCGCGCTCGACGGGGGCCAGATGGCCGAGGGCGGCGAACTCATCGAGCAGGAACAGCACCGGGCGGGCAGGGGAGGCCGGCGCGCGCGCAAGATCGGTCAGACCTTGCGCGAGCATAAGGCGCAGCCAGCGGGAATAGGTGGCGAGCCGATCGGGCGGCAGTACCAGATAGACGGTAGTGGGCTGCGCTTTCACATCGGCGAAGGTAAAATCCGAGTGCCCCAACACCGCCGTCATGCGCGGGCTGTCGAGGAAATGGGTATGGCGCTGCGCGGCCGAGAGGACGCCGGCCGCCTCGCGGTCGGATTTGCCGAGGTGGCGGTTTGCAGCGCGGGCGGCGAGGCCGCCTTGCGCCTGCATCGTTTCGAGCTGGGCGGTGAAAGCGGCGGGCGCGAGGGTGAGCCGGTCGCGCAGCGTGGCGAGATTGCGGGTCGGGGCCGGCTCGCTTGTGACGATCGACAGTATTAGGCCCGAGATCAGCGCCTTGGCTTCCTCGTTCCAATGCGCTTCGCCGGCTTCGCCGGGTGCGTCATAGACCAGCGCGTCGGCCAGCGTCATGCAGTCGTCGGCGAGATCGAGGCTTGCCCCATCGATGCGATCGAGCGGGTTGAACGCGGCGCTGGCGATGCCCGTCACCCCGAACGGATCGAGGACATGGACCGGGCCGAACTTCGCGTGGTGGCGCGCGGTGATGCGGGCATTTTCGCCCTTGGGGTCGATGCAGACGACCGGGCCGGGATAGTCGAGCAGGTTGGGGATGATGGTTCCCACCCCTTTGCCGGTGCGCGTCGGTGCCATCGTCAGCAGATGGGCCGGGCCGTCATAGCGCAGGAGCTTGCCCGATTTCGGGTCGCGGCCGATCAGCAGGCCGTTGCCTTGGGCGAGAGGCCGCGTCTCGCGGTCGGTGGCAAAGCGGGCGGAACCGTGGGTGGCGTCGCTGGCAGGACCGCCATATTGCAGGATGAGGGGCTGGAAGAGGGCGCGCAGCGTGACAAGGATGATGACGAGGAACGTCAGCATCATGCCTATCTGGTAAAGATGAGAATCCCGGGCCAAGCCGAGCAGCGAGTGCAGGAGGAATTGCATTCCCCCGGCGAGGACCAGGCCGACGATCAGGAACAGGATCGCGACGCGCAGCAGATGGCGGACGAGCGCGATGGGGCTGAGGGTTAGCGCCGTGATCGCCCATATCGGATTATGACGGGCGATGCGGGCGAGGTTGCGGATCGCGCGACCGAGCTGGTGCAGCCACTCCATGTCAGGCGGCTCTGCATGGGAGAGGGGGAGCCTTGCGAGGGTGGAGCGTCAGGCCGCGCACACCCGGCGCGGCGGCGATGCGGCGTTCCAGTGCCGCGACCTCATCCACCTTGTCGCTGGACCAGTCGCGCGCGACGTGGACGCCACCGGCGTCGGTTTCGAGATCGAGGCAGGCCAGATCGGGGCGAAGATCAAGCAGGCGCGTCAGGTCAGTGATCAGCTCAGGCGAGAGCGGGTCGGGCAGATTGCCCGTCATCACAAGCTGCCAGGATCGCTTTTCCCCATCGCCAGTCCTGCGCCTGCTCATGGTGCTGTCCTCCCTCAATCCGCGTCCAGCGCGAAATCCACCCGCACCGTCACGATGCCGGCGTTCGTTCCAGTCATCACCGGGGGCGCTTGTGCTATCTGCGGTGCCACGACGGGGGGCGGGGCGACCATGCGGGCGTCCATCTCCGCCATTGGCGGCATGTAGCCGCCTTGGCCGCCGTCGTGGATCGCAAGCACGCGTGTGATGCGAAGCCCGGCGGCCTTCGCATAAGCGTCTGCCTTGGCGCGCGCGGCCTTGTAGGCAAGATCATAGGCCCCCAGGTTCGCCTTTTCGGGGTCGGCGACCGACAGGTTGGGGCCAGACACGATATTAGCGCCGGCGGCCGTCACGGCCGCGATGGCCTGGCCGACGCGATCGGTGTTGCGGACGCGCACGGCAAGGGTGTTGGCGGCTTCGTATTTCCCCCGGTTGTCGCCCCAGGTGATCCGGTTCACCGACAGGTTGCGCGTCTGGATATCGCGCGCCGGAATGTCGAGCTTGGCAAGCGCGGCGGTAATCTGCTGCATCGTTTCGGCATTGCGCGCGCTCGCGGCCTCAGCCGTCGCGGCGATGCTCGACAGGCCGGCGGTGAACAGCGCCTGGTCGGGCGCAGCCTCGGCCCGTCCCGATCCGGTGACGGTGAGAAAGGTTTCATTCTCTTCCAGACCGCGCGGATCGGGCGCGCCGGGGGTGCAGCCGGCAAGCGCGATCAGCCCCGATACCACCAACAATTGCTTCATCCTGATCCTCCCGTCTGATTTTCTTCCGCTTCCGCATCGAACGCGCGTTTGCCGCGCCGCTTCCAAAGCGCCAGCACATCGCCGGCGTCGTCATCACGCGCCCGCCCAGCGAGTTCGAGCAGCGCGCCGTAGAGCGTCGCGCGATCGTCCTCGACCAGCTCGACCAGGCCGGCTTTCTGGACGAGCCCGCCCAGCTCGATCAGATGACGGGTGCGTTCGCGGCGTTGCACGACCCAGCTCCGGTTGTCGGTGCGCGCGCGGGCCGATTCAGCGCGCCGCCTCGCCGTCAGATTGCGCCGCTCCGCCATCGCCCTCGCCTTGAGCAGCGCCGCCAGCTTTGCGCCCGCGCCGTTGAAAGAAGGCAGCGCCCTTCGCGCGCCACGCCTCCTTCGCACTGGTGTCTTTCGACCCGACCGCATCGAGCAGCGCGCCGGCAAGCATTTCGGCATCGAGCGCATCGGCTCCGGTGGCGACGACAAGCTGGCCGAACTGTTCCACCTTCCGCGCCTTCAATGCACGGGCCTTGTCGTTCAGCGCCTTCAACTCGGCATCGTAATCGCGGACCTTACGCATCCCAGCTTTCCTCCGTTTCTCGTTCTGGCAGACCGGCCCCACAGTCGGCCCAGGGTAGGCGGCCCTCGACGCCATAATGATAGGCCGGTGTGACGCGCCCGGGATGATCGAGCGTGCCGACATGGAAGGCGACTTCCTCTGTCGCTACGCCGCTCGCCTCGTCGTAATGGATCGTGAGCGGCGAGCCGCAGTCGCCGCAGAACGACCGGACCGCGATCGGCGATGAGCGGTAGGATATCTGCGTGTCACCGATCCAGCCCACATCGTCCCAGCGCACCCAGGCGAGAATGGCGAAGGCGCTGCCGGTCGATCGCCGGCACATTGAGCAGTGGCAATAATGAACGCGGGGCGGAGCGTGCAGCACATAGCGCATGGCCCCGCAGAGGCATCCGCCTTCAAGCTCTTGATGCTCGCTGCCATCCATTAGCCAGCCCTCGCGCCCATGAACCGGAGCGGCAGAGTAGCAGGATCGCGGCAGGAAGGTAGCGCCCGAGCCAAGAAATGCGGCGAAGTCAATCACGCGAACGGCAGAGAGTGTGAGTGCGCGCTTATACGTCGTTGCCGACGTGCGCTTGAGAAGGCAGTATAGCGGCCGTCATGGCGATCTACCATTTCTCGGCCAAGGTCATCAGCCGTGTGAGCGGATCGAGCGCCGTTGCGAGCGCCGCCTATCGTTCGGCATCCGAGCTGTATGATGAGCGGCTTGGGCGGAACCATGATTTTTCGAATAAGGCCGGTGTCGTCCATTCGGAAATCTTGGCTCCCGAAGGTGCGCCGGAGCGTTTAAACGATCGCGAAACGCTGTGGAACGAGGTGGAGGCCGGGGAGAAACGCAAGGACGCGCAGCTCGCCCGTGAGGTGGAGTTCTCGATTCCGCGCGAGATGAGCGAAAAGCAGGGTGTTAGCCTCGCGCGCGACTTTGTCGAAAAACAGTTTGTCGAGCGCGGGATGGTGGCCGACCTCAACGTGCATTGGGACAAGGCGAAGGACGGCAGTCCGAAGCCGCACGCGCATGTCATGCTGTCGATGCGCGACGTGGGGCCGGAGGGGTTCGGCAAGAAGAACCGCGACTGGAACGGCACCGAGCTGTTGAAGGAATGGCGCGAGGCATGGGCCGCCCACGTCAACGAACGCATGGCCGAGCTGGGCCTTGAGGGGCGGATCGACCATCGTTCCTATGAGGCGCAGGGGATCGAACTGGAGCCCCAGCACAAGATCGGTCCGATGGGAAAACGGCACGAGCTTGAGGGCGAGGCTCACCGACGCGGCGACGATCATCTTCGTATCGCGCGCGAGAATGGCGAGAAGATCATCGCCAATCCCAGCGTGGCATTGGATGCGATCACGCGGCAACAGGCGACGTTCACCACCCGCGACCTGGCGATGTTCGTCCACCGGCACAGCGACGGCAAGGAGCAGTTCGACCAAGCCATGAGCGCCGTGCGGTCCTCGCCCGAGCTGGTGGCGCTCGGCAAGGATGGCCGCGATCAGGAGCGGTTCACGTCGCGCGAGATGATCGCGGTGGAGAACCGGCTTGAGCGCAGCGCCGGCGAACTGGCGAGCCGGGTAGAGCATGGCGTTAGCGATCGGCAGCGTGACGCCGCGTTGGCATCGGCCGAAGGCAGGGGGCTCACCCTATCGGCCGAGCAGCGCGACGCGCTCGACCACATCACCGGCAGAGAAGGACTGGCGTCTGTCGTCGGCTATGCCGGTTCGGGCAAATCCGCCATGCTGGGTGTCGCGCGCGAGGCTTGGGAGGGGCAGGGCTACAACGTGCGCGGTGCGGCCCTGTCGGGCATTGCCGCCGAAAATCTTGAGGGTGTTCCGGCATCGCCTCGAGGACGATCGCCAGTCTCGAGCACGCATGGGGCAGGGGCGCGAGCAGCTAGGCCCTAGGGACGTGCTGGTGGTGGACGAGGCGGGCATGATCGGCTCGCGCCAGATGGAGCGGGTGCTGTCCCAGGCCCGCGATGCCGGCGCGAAGGTGGTGCTGGTGGGCGACCCCGAGCAGTTGCAGGCCGATCGAGGCAGGCGCGGCGTTCCGGTCGATCACCGAGCGCCATGGCGCGGCCGAGATCACCGAGATTCGGCGGCAGCGCGAGGATTGGCAGCGCGACGCGACGAAGCGCTGGCGACAGGCCGGACGGCCGAGGCGATCCACGCCTATGACGGTCGTGGCATGGTCCATGCGGCCGACACGCGCGAGACTGCGCGCGGCGAGCTGGTGGACGGTTGGGATCGGCAGCGCCAGGCCGAGCCGGACAAATCCCGTGTCATCCTCACCCACACCAACGCCGAGGTCCGCGAGCTGAACGAGGAGGCGCGGGGCCGCTTCGCGCGACCGGCGACTTGGGCGAGGATGTGCGGTTCGCGGCCGAGCGAGGCTCGCGCGACTTCGCGCCGGCGACCGCTTGATGTTCCTGCGGAACGAGCGGTCGCTGGGGGTGAAGAACGGCACCTTGGGGACGATCGAGCAGGTATCGGCCGAGGGCATGAAGGTTCGGCTCGACAGCGGCCAGCGCGTCGCGTTCGAGGCCAAGGACTATTCGCACGTCGATCACGGCTATGCGGCGACGTTCCACAAGGCGCAGGGCGTGACGGTCGATCAGGCGCATGTGCTGGCGACCCCCGGCATGGACCGGCACAGCGCCTATGTCGGCCTGTCGCGGCATCGCGACGGCGTGCAGCTCCATTACGGCCGTGACGACTTTGCCGATCAGCGGCAGCTCGCCCGCACCCTGTCGCGCGACCGCGGTAAGGACATGGCGGGCGACTATGCCGCCGTCCGTGATGAGCAGGCCCAGGCCCGTGCGTTCGCCGAGCGGCGCGAGATCCGGTTCCCGGAACGCGCGCGTGAGATGGTCGCCAAGGTGCAGGCGAAGGCCAAGGGCATGTTCGCCGGGTTCAGGCCCAAACCGTCCTCGCCCGAGCTGGCGCGCGATGGAAAAGGGGGTCCGATTAACACCACCCCCGAGCCCGGATCGGCAGCGCCGAGCCAGGCCAGGGCGATCGAACGCTACGCGCGCGCGCAGGCCGATATGGACCGGATGCGCGAGAAGGGCTTGCCGGTGCTGCCGCACCAGAAACAGGCGCTGGCGAAGGCCGGCGACGCGCTCGATCAGGTGCGGCCCCATGCCGCCCAGGATTTGGCGTCCGCGTTCGAGCGCAATCCCGCGCTGGTGCGCGAGGCGGCCGAGGCAAGGCCGGCGGCGCGGCACGAGCGATGGCGCAAGAGGCCCAGGTCCGCACCAATCCCGAGCTTCGCGCCGATCGGTTCGTGGAGCGCTGGCAGGGCATGGCGCGCGAGCGGGCCGACCTTGCACGCAGCGGGGATCGTGAGGCCGCGCAGCGCACCGGCAAGAGGATGGAGAGCCTGGCCGGTACCTGCACCGCGATCCCCAGCTCGAATCCATGTTGCGGGCGTCGTGCGCCCGAGCTGGGGCTGGAAATGGGTCGGGATCGCAGCATCGGGCAGGAATTGACCCGTTCGCTGGAAATCGGCCGCGATCGGGGGTTAAGCCGGTAAGGAGAGGGAATGGCGGACGAGGAGCAGGAGAGAGCGGCGGCGCGGCGGAGGCATTCGAGCGGCTAAGCGCCACGATCGAGCAGATGCGTGGCGAGCAGGCATTGATGCGCCGTGCCATAGAGGGGTTGGCGCCGAGCGCGCCAGCATCGACGTGCCCGACTATTCCGAGACGCTGGGGCATATCGCCCAGGGGCTGGACGGCATCAACGGACGGATCGACCAGATTGTGGGGGCGATCGTGAAGTCGCCGGCGCTGGCGATGACGCCGGCGCAGATATCGGCGCAGATCGGGCGGGCGGCGACAGAGGTTCGCAGCGCCGACCATGCCGCGCTCGCGACCGCGACGAACGAGATGAAGCAGCAGGCACGCGAGCTGCATGGCGTCGTGCGATCGGCGCGGGCGGCCGAGAAGCAGCGCGACCGGGAGCTATGGTTTCGGATTGGGTGGGTTCCTCATCGGCGTGCTCCTGTGGACGTTCCTGCCCGGTATGGTCGCGCGCGAGATCGCGCCGGCGAGCTGGCGCTGGCCCGAGCGCATGGCGGCGGGGATGCTCGACATGCCGATGTGGGAGGCGGCTCGCATTTGATGGCGACGGATTTCCCGGCGAGCTGGAACGGGCTGGTGTCGAGCAGCCGGATCATGAGCGCCAACAGCGAAACGATCGAAAGGTGCCAGAAGGCCGCGAACCGGGCAGGAGAGCCGGTGCGATGCACGATCAGGATCGGCGCGCGTCGGGCAGCGTTGAGGCGGGAAGAAGCAGGATCAATGACCAGGGCAGGTGAAAAGGCTCTATGGCGATTGGAACGCCGGTGCGATGGACCGCCCTCGCGTCCAGTCTGGCCGTGGCTGTTGATCGTGGCCCTGGCGATTGTGGTGGCGGTCGCGGCATGGAGGATGAGATGAACGCGCTTCCCTATCGCTCGACCGGTGTTCGATGAAACGACGCTTCCGCCGCGCTGCGAAGCGAGCATCGCACCAAGGCCGGCGTGTGGGGCGTGATCCGGGTGATCGAAGGGAGCTTGAGGCTGACCTATCTCGACCCGCTTCAGAAATGATTGTCACGCCCGATCGGCCAGCGCTGATCCTGCCCGAACAACCGCATTTCGTCGAACCGCTCGGAGTCATGAGGATGCAGGTCGATTTCTACGATCAGCGGCCAAGCCTCTAGGGAGAGCCATGCCTAAAACAGCCTTGTCATTCCCGCTTCTTGCCATCCTCGCGCTTGGTGGCTGTGCGACGCGCGAACCGGCATCCAATTTCGGCCGCCTCCCTCCGGGCAGTCGGAGCGAAGCGGCGAGGTCACGCCTTGGGGGCTGACTTATGGCGCGGCGTTAATGACCTCCAAGGTCTACCCGCACCTGGCAGCGGCGGCCGATGCAAACGCCAA